>NZ_JAUBRB010000102.1:0-8806 GCF_036701585.1 Microcoleus sp. POL10_C6
TACTGCTATGGGAATTACACGGCTGCCCTAGAAAACATTACCCAAGTCAAACAGTATTTGATGGGAGTATCGGGATCAGCTTTTGTTCCCATTTTTCATTTTTATGCCGCCCTGACGCACCTGGCACTTTTTCCCGCACAGCCAGCAATTGAGCAAACTGAAATTATTGCCTTAGTGGAAACCCATCAAAGCACGCTGCAACAGTGGGCGCAAAATGCTCCGATGAATTATCTGCATAAATGGTATTTAGTGGAAGCAGAACGAAAACGAGTTTTGGGCAATAAAGCCGAGGCGATTGAAATGTACGATCGCGCAATTGAAGGAGCCAAAGAAAACAAATATGTTAATGACGAAGCCCTGGCCAACGAACTAGCAGCCAAATTCTACTGGGAATGGGGTAAAACAAAAGTTGCTCAAGCCTACATATTTGAGGCGTATTATTGTTATGTTGAATGGGGAGCCACTGCTAAGGTAACGGATTTAGAAACGCGATATCCCCAATTATTCGCCATAACTCAACCGGGAAGGAAAAATAGTCAAACTACCGTAGCAATGACAACGACTGGTTCGGGGAATCACCTAGATATCACCGCAGTCATGAAGGCTTCTCAGGCGATTTCTGGAGAAATTATGCTAGATAAGCTACTGTCTAGCTTGATGAAAATTTTGATGGAAAATGCAGGGGCGCAACGAGGCTATCTAATTTTGTTAAACCAGGGACAACTGTTCATTGAAGCAGAAGGGAAAATCGATGACGAACTCGTCACCGTGTTGCAGTCAATCCCCGTTGAAACCTGTCCAGAACTTGCTTCCGCAATTGTCAATTATGTGAGTCGCACTCAAGAAAGCGTGGTACTAGATGATGCTGCGCGATCGGGACAATTTACTAAGGACGCCCACATCCGAAAGCATCAGCCCAAATCAATTTTATGTGTACCGCTGATTAACCAATCTCAAGTCATTAGTATTGTTTACTTAGAAAATAATCTGACAGCGGGGGCTTTTACCCCTGAAAGAGTGGAACTATTAAAAGTGTTATCTGGACAAGCGGCTATCTCAATTCAAAATTCTAAGCTTTATACAGAATTACGCGAAAATGAAAGCAGGCTGGTTCAACTCAACAAAGCTTACGAGCGATTTATTCCCCATCAATTCCTCCAGTTTTTAGAGAAATCAAGCATCATTGATGTCGAATTGGGCGACCAAGTGCAGTTAGAAATGTCGGTGTTGTTTTCCGACATTCGCGACTTCACCACGCTTTCGGAAACTATGACGCCGGAGGATAATTTCAAATTTATCAATTCTTATCTCAGTCGCATGGAACCTGTCATTAATGAAAATAAGGGGTTTATCGACAAATATATTGGCGATGCGATTATGGCGCTATTTAGCGGCGAGGCGGATAATGCGGTGAAAGCGGGAATTGCTATGCTGCACCGTCTCGCTGAATACAATGAATACTGCGCTAACGCTGGCTGTGCACCGATTCAGATTGGGATTGGGATTAATACGGGTTCTTTGATGCTGGGAACTGTGGGCGGACCAAATCGCATGGACGGGACGGTAATTAGTGATGCCGTTAATTTAGCTTCTCGCGTGGAAAGTTTGACAAAAAATTATGGGGTTTCGCTGTTAATTACCCAGCCAACTTATACGCGCCTGAAAAATCCATCTCAGTACACAATCCGCACTCTAGACACGGTAAAAGTCAAGGGAAAATCCGAAGCTGTGACGATTTATGAGGTGTTTGATGCAGATCCGCCAGAAATTAAACAGACCAAGTTAGCTACGCTGGAATTGTTTGCAGAAGCTAGGGCACTTTACTCGGAAGGGAAGTTATTTGAAGCGGCGCGACTGTTTTCCGAGTGTTGGCGTCAGAATCCGGGCGATCGCGTTGCTAAAATTTACTGGGAACGATGTGAGTCTGCATTGGTGACTCGCACAAAAATCAAAGACAGGCTACACCATTTACATTAATCATAAAAGTCCCAAACTCGATCGCTACATTAAAAACTCAACATTTGTTACAAAAACAAAAAATTTTCCTTTTTAAGGTGCTATTCTATACACAAAGCTGGTGCTTTTTGAGTTAGCTTTAATTTTTACCATAAAAATCAATATGCTCTCTATTCCAGGCGTTGCCGTCCAGACACTTCTCTATGAAAGCGCCAACTCTCTGGTTTACCGAGCCATTCGGGAAGCAGATAACCAGCCGATTATCCTCAAACTCCTCAAAGAAAGCTACCCCACACCTCAAGAATTGGTGCGCTACCGCACCGAATACCGCATCACCCAAGAGCTAAAAGAGCCGGGAGTCGTGCGGGTTTATGACTTGCAAAAATACCAAAACAGCCTCGTGATGTTTGTGGAGGACTTTGGCGGCGAATCCTTGACAATTTGGATGCAGCAGCGAAAGTTTACTGTGGAGGAATTTTTACAAATTGCGATCGCCACCACGGAAGCATTAGGGCAAATTCACAGCGCCAATATTATCCACAAACAGATTAACCCTTCTAATATTGTTTACAACCCGGAAACGGAACAATTAAAAATTATTGACTTTGGCATTTCCACTCAGCTAAGCCGAGAAACACCGATACTGAAAAACCCCGGCATTCGGGAAGGAACCCTTGCTTACATCTCACCAGAACAAACTGGCAGAATGAATCGCTCTCTCGATTATCGAGCTGATTTTTACTCGCTCGGCGTCACCTTCTACGAATTGCTGACAGGAAAATTGCCTTTTGAGACGGAAGATGCTTTAGAGCTAGTTCACTGCCATATTGCCAGACAATCAGTTCCTCCGCACGAAATAGAGCCAGAAATTCCCCTAATTGTGTCTCAAATTGTCAGTAAATTGATGGCAAAAAATGCGGAAAACCGCTATCAAACAGCAGGGGGGCTAAAGCACGATCTAGAAATGTGTCGGGTTCAATTACAAGCAACGGGTAACATTGAGCAGTTTGCCTTGGGAACGGGGGATATTACCGACCGTTTCCTAATTCCCGAAAAGCTTTACGGTAGAAAAACAGAAGTTTCTAGTCTATTAGCAGCCTTTGAACGAGTCAGTACAGGTAGCGCCGAAATGATGTTGGTAGCTGGCTTATCGGGAATTGGTAAAACCGCAGTCGTAAACGAAGTCCATAAGCCGATAGCCCGACAGCGTGGCTATTTTATCAAAGGCAAATACGACCAATTTCAACGAAATATTCCTTTCAGTGCATTTGTGCAAGCATTCCGGGAATTGATGGGGCAATTATTATCAGAATCCGATGCTCAGTTACACACCTGGAAAACCCTGATTCTCACCGCAGTAGGCGAGAGTGGGCAAGTGCTGATTGAGGTGATTCCTGAGTTAGAACGCATTATTGGCGCTCAACCGACTGCACTAGAACTATCGGGGAGTGCAGCCCAAAATCGCTTCAATCTGCTCATGCAGAAATTTGTGCAAGTATTTACCACCGCCAAACATCCCTTAGTGATATTTCTGGACGATTTGCAGTGGGCAGATTCGGCATCGCTGAAATTGCTACAACTGTTGATGGAGGATACGGGACATCTGTTAGTATTGGGTGCTTATCGGGATAATGAGGTATCACCGGCTCATCCGTTTATGTTGACTGTGGATGAGATTGTGAAGTCTGGGGCAGTGGTGAATACGATTACCCTGCAACCGTTGAGTTTAGGAGATCTCAATCAGTTGGTAGCAGATACGCTGATTTGCGATTTATCTTTAGCCGGCCCCCTGACAGAATTGGTTTATCAAAAAACCCAAGGTAATCCCTTTTTCTCGACTCAATTCCTCAAGGCGTTGCATGAAGATGGTCAAATTATTTTTGACTGGAATGTACGGCATTGGCAGTGTGATATTGCTCAAGCTAGACTTGCCCATGCCTCGGATGTGGTGGAGTTTATGGCGGTGCAATTGCAGAAGTTGCCTGCCGAAACTCAGGATGTTCTCAAACTGGCGGCTTGCATTGGGGCGCAGTTTGATTTAGAGACATTGGCAGTAGTCAGCGAAGAATTACCAGAACAAACTGCATCATCACTCTGGAGAGCATTGCAAGAAGGACTCATTTTAGTGCTTGCAGAAGGCTATAAATGCTTCCTTCAAACAGATGCTCAATTCCCTCCTGGGTCTGTTGCTAATCCAACTTATAAGTTTCTGCACGATCGCGTCCAGCAAGCAGCTTATTCCCTAATACCCGAAAACCAAAAACCAGCCACTCATCTCAAAAATGGACAGTTACTACTACACAAATATTCGGACATAGAAAGAGAGGAAAAACTCTTTGATATTGTGGGGCATTTAAATCAAGGAATTGAGTTAATCAATCAATTAAGTGAACGAGAAGCCTTAGCCCAACTCAACTTAGAAGCGGGAGGTAAAGCCAGAAGTTCTACCGCCTACGCTGCGGCAAATATCTATCTACAAACGGGAATTGACCTACTGACATCTCAATGCTGGCAAAGTCAGTATGAATTGACATTAAATCTGTATGTGGCTGTTGCCGAAACAGCCTATTTGAATGCTGACATTGAGGCTATGGAACAGATGGCAGCGCAGGTTTTGCAAAAAGCTAAGACTATTTTAGACAAAATTAAAATTTACGAAATTCAAATTGCCGCTCATACAGGCCAGAGCAATGTGTTAGAAGCGATCGCCGTGGGTAGAAAGGCACTAAAACTATTAGGGGTTGAACTCCCGATTGAACCTAACGAAGCCTTGATTAGTAAAGCGCTACAAACCCTTGCGGGCCAACTTCAGGACAGACAGATTGAGGAACTCGTTGACCTACCTTTGATGACAAATTCCCAGACTCAAGCAGCCATGCAACTGTTAAGAAAGTTACCGGGATCGGTTTTCATTGGAATGCCGGGTTTACTGCCCCTGCTTAGCTCCACTATGGTGAGTTTATCGCTACAATTTGGGAATGCACCCGCATCAAGCGTGGGGTATGCAATTCATGGGGTGGTATTGTGTAGTTTTTTGGGAGAGGTAGAAACAGGCTATGCCTTTGGGCAATTGGCACTCTCATTGCTGGATCGGTTCAATGCACGGGAATTCAAGTCTATAATTCTGATTTTTTTTGGAGGTTTTATACAGCATCGCCAAGAAGCTCTCTTGGCAGTGATACCAACGCTGAAAGATGGCTATACTGCGGGCATGGAAACTGGCGATTTTCTATACGCTGGCTACAACATCAGTATTTACTTTAATACCCACTTTTTTGGTGGGGTAGAACTAGACTCTTGGGAACCCGAACTAGCAGGTTACTGTGCTGCCTTGGATCAGGTGAAGCAATATTCAGGTCGGGTTTATTTGGATATGACTCAGCAGACAGTGCAGAACTTGAGGGAAACCCGTATCCGGCCGGATTTATTAATAGGCTCTGCCTACGATGAAACGGTGATGATTCCCAAGTACCTGCAGAATAATGAACTCTCTGGGCTCGCCACTGCCTATATCTGCAAACTACTGCTTGCTTACTTGTTCGGGAATTACACCGCTGCCCTAGATTACATCGCCCAAGCCAAGGAGTATTTAATAGGAGCATCGGGACTGTTACATCTTCCCATTTTCCATTTCTATGCAGCCCTGACGCACCTGGCACTTTTTCCCACCCGCCCAGCAATTGAGCAAGCTCAAATTATTGCTGAGGTGGAAATTCATCAAACTACGCTGAAACAGTGGGCGCAAAATGCTCCCATGAATCATCTGCATAAATGGTATTTGGTGGAGGCCGAAAAACATCGCGTTTTGGGCAATAAAGCTGAGGCGATTGAAATGTACGATCGCGCCATCTCCCTCGCTAAAGAAAATCAATTTCTCAACGAAGAAGCCCTTGCCAACGAACTCGCAGCCAAATTTTACCTAGAATGGGGTAAAGAAAAATTTGCCCAACTCTACATGATTGAGGCATATTATTGTTATCTCCAATGGGGAGCCACTGCTAAGGTAACGGATTTAGAAACGCGATATCCACAGTTATTAAAACCAATACAACGGAAAAATAAAAATACTAGAACTACGGCAATAGTGACGACAACAGGTTCGGAATCTAACTTGGATATCACCACAGTAATCAAGGCAACGAGCGCAATTTCAGGTCAAATAATGCTAGATAAGCTACTGTCTAGCTTGATGAAAATTTTGATCGAAAGTGCAGGGGCGCAAAGAGGATATCTAATTTTATCAAGCCCGGAAAAGCTGTTAATAGAAGCTGAAGGGACAATAAATTCCCACCAAGTCACCGTGTTGCAGTCAATCCCAGTTGAAGATTGTCAAGAACTTTCCTCCGCAATTGTTAATTATGTCGCCCGCACTCAAGAAAGCGTGGTACTAGATGATGCTGTCCGAGCGGGACAATTTACCAACGACCCTTACATCCGAAAGCATCAGCCCAAATCAATTTTATGTGTGCCATTAATTAACCAATCTCAAATCGTCAGTATTGTTTACCTAGAAAACAATCTGACAGCGGGAGCTTTTACGCCAGAAAGAGTGGAACTATTAAAAGTGTTATCGGGACAAGCAGCTATCTCGATTCAAAATTCTAAACTCTATACAGAAGTACGCGAAAGTGAGAACAGACTGACTCAATTTTTAGAAGCAATTCCAGTGGGTGTGACAGTGCTGGATGCTTCTGGCAAACCTTACTATATTAATCGCGCTGCTATTCAATTATTGGGTAAAGGAGTTATTCCTGAAGTCACCAGCGAGCAAATACCAGAGGTTTATCAAATCTATCAAGCAGGAACAGAGCAGGAATATCCCTCTGCACAATTGCCCACTACGCGGGCGTTGAGTGGCGAAAGTGCCACTGTAGATGATATGGAAATTCACCAAGGCAACAAGATTATTCCGATCGAGGCTTGGGGTACACCAATCTATGATGAAAAGGACAACATTTCTTATGCAATTGTAGCCTTTCAAGATATCACGGAGCGCAAAAAAGCAGAAACTGAGCAAATAAGGTTTACCAATGAACTATTCCAACTAAACAAAGCTTACGAGCGTTTCGTCCCCAATCAATTCCTCCATTTTTT
Source organism: Microcoleus sp. POL10_C6 (assembly GCF_036701585.1). Lineage (NCBI taxonomy): Bacteria > Bacillati > Cyanobacteriota > Cyanophyceae > Oscillatoriales > Microcoleaceae > Microcoleus > Microcoleus sp. POL10_C6. The sequence continues at coordinate 7,051 of NZ_JAUBRB010000102.1, forward strand.
AGAGAAACCAAGCATTGTCGATGTCGAATTGGGCGACCAAGTGCAGTTAGAAATGTCGGTGCTATTTTCCGACATTCGCGACTTCACCACGCTTTCGGAGAGTATGACTCCGGAGGATAATTTTCAGTTTATTAATGCTTATTTATCTCGGATGGAATCTGCGATTATTCAAAATAATGGCTTTATTGATAAATATATTGGTGATGCGATTATGGCGCTATTTAGCGGTAATGCTGATAATGCAGTAAATGCCAGTATTGCCATGCTGCATCAACTTCAAGTATACAATCAAGAGCGGGTTAATTCTGGTTATGCCCCGATTAAGATTGGCATTGGCATTAATACTGGGAATTTAATGTTAGGCACGGTGGGCGGGCAAAATCGCATGGATACGACAGTAATTAGTGATGCGGTGAATTTAGCTTCTCGTGTGGAAGGATTAACAAAAAATTATGGTGTTGCTTTACTGATTACACAGCAAACTTTTAACAAATTAGCTAATCCTAGCAACTATGCTATGCGGATGATTGCTCAAGTTAGTGTTAAGGGAAAAGTAAACTTATCTACAATTTATGAAGTTTTTGAGGCAGATATTCCTGAAACAAAGCGAGGTAAATTAACAACAAAAAATTTATTTGATCGAGGTTTGAGCTTATACCGCCAACAAAAATTTATCGAAGCAACAGAATTTTTTGTTCAATGTTTAAGCTTCTGCCCTTCGGATCAAGTTGCTCAAATTTATTTGGAGTGGTGTGAACAAAAAAATATCACTTTAAATATCGAGCTATTAGAGAGAACTTTAGCATTAGTTAAACCTCGATCTGATGAATTTGTAAGTAACTTTTATGAAATACTTTTTGATAGTTCTTCTCAGATTAAAAGTCTTTTTATGAATACAAACATGGCACAGCAAAAAGAAAAGCTTTGGCAAAGCTTAGAAATAATTATTGAAAATTTACGGAAACCTCAGTTAATTAATGTTTTTGCTAAAGGATTAGGTGCAACTCATGCCAAATATGGCGTTTCAGTAGAACATTATCCTGTTGTGGCCAATGCACTCATTCAAGCCCTGAAGGCGCAGATGGGTTTAGAGTGGACACCTAAAACTGAAAAAGCTTGGGTAGAGGCTTATACAATTATTCAGTCAGCTATGATTGATGGCATGGCAGCTATGTGACCTGGATGATGTGTTTGATGCTGACCCGCTAGAAATCAAAGCGGGCAAGTTAGCTTCGCTGCAATTGTTTGCCGAAGCTTTGGAAATTTACTCGGAAGGGAAGTTAGCTAAAGCGGCGCGGCTGTTTGCCGAGTGTTGGCGTCAGAATCAGGGCGATCGCGTCTCTAAAATTTATTGGGAACGCTGTCAGTCTACTTTAACAAATCGCACAAAAATCAAAGACTGGCCACACAATTTAGATTAATGATAAAAGTCCAAAGCTCGATCGCTAAATTGTTGGAGGGGAGATCATTTTCAAAGTCTCATTCTTCACGTTTACCAATTTTGCCTGTTAATTTGTAGTGCATCGCCTTAAATTTTACCGCTTCTTTACTCCCTAAATCTTTCAATTTCCCTAACTAACTAGAAGCCAAATTGCCTCACACTATTGACATAACTTTGGTCAGATGTCTATTAATAATTCGTAAATTGCTAGGTCTGAAGGAACACAAAGCTCGACAAAAATAATTAGGGTTTGCTGAATAATTGATCGCAGACCACTAGCAGGAGCGATCGATATATTCAAGGTGAGTTAAATAT